>NZ_JBIVAX010000002.1:0-11527 GCF_044745805.1 Kitasatospora sp. NPDC086801 | reverse complement strand
CGGCAATCTCCATACCGCATCGCGGCACGTAGAGCAACCGTTTCACCTTCCTGTTACCAGAAGCGAGCGACGCCGGGCCGTGAACAGGCTCCGTTCAGGTCTCCAGCCTATCTGGTCCCGGGAAACGCACTGGTCAGCGGTGTAGAGGGCTGAGTTGGCGCAGGCGATGCGAGGAGCGATGGCTGGGACGGTAGCAGCGCCGGTTGCACCGACCAGTAGGCCGGGGTGGAAGGGCCACCCCAGCCCGAGTTCGGCGGGGCTGGTGCTACCGCTCCGCACGGCGCAGGAACTGCCAGCCCAGTACGGCCAGGGCGAGCGTCTGCACGAGAGAAGTGACCACGAGCAGGGGCCGAACGGTGGGAGAGCACCAGAACGCGATCGTGCAGACCATTGGCAGGACCAGGTACGTGAACAGGTCCACCGCGGTCTGAAGCCGCTTGCGCATGGTGCGGCCCGCAACATTGCGGTGGTAGACCTCCCAGGCGAACACCGCGCCGTGGGCGGAGGCGAGTTCCCTCAGACGCGGTCCCAGTTGGTCACGGACATAGCAGCCGATCGTCGAGATCTTCTCGTCGTTGGCCAGATAGGTCCAGCCCAGGACCAGGCAGATCGCGGGGACGGAGAGCAGCAGCCGGGACTGTCCGCTCTGGACGGTGACCGCCACGACCGCAGTGGCCGCAGCGAGCGTGAAGTAGAGCAGGTTGTCGCGGAACCCTATGCGGGTCTTCTGTTCCTCCTTGAGGCAGTCGTACTCGGCCAGCAGGATCTTGCTCTCGGTGACATCGTCCGTGGAGGTCACAGGCATTCCTATGCTCGAGTTCAGGATCAGCCGGCGATCTGGAAGGGCGTCAGGTTGTTGGGGCTGTGCCGTTCGATCCAGCCCTTCCCGTCCGCCGCTATCCCCTCCAGGAGGCGGAAGGTGTGGGCGGAGCCGGCCGAGCTGAGGTTGATCTCGGAGATTTCCTGAGAATTCTCGTCCGGTGCCAGTTGATGGGCATCGGCGTCCTTGACGCGGATCTTCCTGGCTGGCCCGTTGGTGAGGACGAGCTCCAGGTCGTAGCCGACGTCGACGTTCTCCGTCACCTGCACGGAGGACAGTGCGTCGAAGCGGTAGTTGCTCCGCTGCTCGTTCTTGCGCGTTGCGTCGGAGAAGTTGAACTCGGAGCTGATCTCGCGGATGCCGTCCTGGGTGAACAGGAACAGGCGGAAGACGTAGTGCGAGTACCGCCAGGGGCCGCCCCGGACCCGGCCCCGTTTGTAGGAGGGAGCCGGGGCCACCAGGATGGTGTGGGTGATTAGGTCGCGCCAGGTGAGCCGGTGGTGCCGGAGCGCCTCATCGACGAACAATGTCTTGTCGCAGGTGAGCCAGGTCTCCATTTCCAGCTCGCTGGGGCGCGTCATGTCCAGGAGCGCCTGCCAGCGCTGGTGGGCGAACTGTCGTGCGGTCAGCTGTTTCTGGTACTCCTGAGTCTCCCGGGTCAGCCGGTGCTCTTCGCGCCGGACCTCCAGCCACCGGGAAGCGGTCGCGTGTCCGGACCAGGCCGCACCGAGCACGGCCAGGAACGCCCACAGCGGCCGCGGTTGGGCGGCACCCGAGATCGCCGTGCCGAACGCGGCCAGAGCCGCGGCGCCGAGGAGGGCGAGGGCCGTCACGGTCAGGGCCTTCGTCCTGCCCGGGGTCTGCTCCTGGTGGCTCTGGTCGAACAGGGTGCCGTTGGTGTGGTGGTTCCGGGTGTCCTCGGCGAGGTGCCGGATCAGCCAGTTGACCCGATCCACGCCGATCCGGCTCTCCCGGTAGAGGTCCGCGATCTCGGCGGCGAGGCTGCCGCGGACCTGGGCGGTGTGGGCGAGCCAGGCCTCCGGGGTGAACCCGTAGGGGGTGCGAATCCTGAAGTAGTGATCGAACGAATGGCGGACGCTGTTGGTGAACCTGCCTTCGGTGGGTGCGGGATCGCGCGGGTGCGGGATGCGGGCCCCGGCCGCGAGGCCCGGTCGGGTTTCCCGGCCCCACCACCGGACGCCGAGACGGGCTGCGGTCAGACCCGCGCCGAGCGCCACCAGCAGCTCGACGACCGCCTGGGCCGGATCCGCGGTCAGTGCCAGGGCCAGGAGGAGCGCGCTGCTGACGGCGAACAGGGCCGCCCGGACCGGGAGGGCCGCCTGGGCGGCGGCAGCGGTGCTCGGGCGGGGCGGAACGGCCCGCGCCCCGATGGGGACGGGCGCGAAGTAGGCCCAGACCCGTCGGGCCCGCTCGTTGCCGAAACGCTCCGCCTCGGCCCGTTCGAGGGTCTCCGCCCACAGGTCGTCCTTCAGTCCTCCGGTGAGCATGAGGTCGAGGTGGCGGAGAATCGCGTTGTGCTGGTAGGGCGGCAGGTCCTGCAGTTGCTTCAGTACGGGTCCGGTCTCGCTGCCGGCCGTGCTGAGTACCGCCAGCAGGTCGAAAGTGACGCGCAGGGCTTCCTTCCACTCGTCCTCGGCGTAGGTCCGTACGAGCCCGGAGGTGTAGTGCAGCCCCCGGACCTCTTCGGTGCTGAGGTCGTGGTGGGTGCGTGCGCTGAGTATGGCGAGCACCCAGTGGAAACGCACCTCCGCGCCGTCGTACCCGTGGCCGATCGCATCGGTGATCATTTTGCGGGCCCGGCTGGGGACGCCGTCCTGCAGGAGCTGTACGCCCACCCGATACTTCTCCTGCGGTGAGGCGTCAGGGTGGGTGATGTAGACGGTGGAGTCGTGCACGATCTGGGCCTGGATTCCGACGGTGGAGTCGTGGGCGGCCGAGCTGTACGCGGCACCGTTGCTGTGGTTCACGCCAGGTCACCGGCTGCGGCGACGATGGGAGCCAATGCGGCCATCAGCGCGGGGCATTCCGCGACCAGTCCGCGCAGCCTCCTGAGCGTCATGACCGTCCGCTTCGACGTTTCGGGGGTGTTCCCCCCGGCCGATCGGAGGGCGGAGTCCAGATCGCTGAGGGCCTCCCGGTAGGTGTCCTCGTCGAGGGAACCCTCGGCGCGGTGCCGCCCCAGCTGATCGCGGAAACCGTTCAGTTCCGCGATCAGGCCGGTCGGGCCGGATGCCTTCGGGGCCGCGTTCATGTGAACGCTGCTGCCCGTGACCGAGCCGGCCATGATGCCGACAGTGCTGTTGTGGGCGGTGTTGCTGACGTGTCGGTCGAGCCGGTCAGCCGAACGGACCCTGTCGTCCCGGGGCATGGCGGTTTCCTCCTGTTCCCCCACCAGTTCCATTGCCAGCCGGGTAGCGAACGCCGCCGCGTTCGCTGCGGCCCGCGGCTGCCAGTTGCGGTCCTCAGTGCTGTTCTTCGTGCCGTCCGCCCGGTCGCTGATCCCCCGGATGATGGCCACCGGTGCCCCGTTGAGATGGCCGGCCTGTGCCACACCGGCCGCCTCCATCTCGATGGCGAGTGCGTCGTTGTAGTGCTGTCGGATCCACTTCGCCTCGGCCGAGATCCTCGAGTTCTGGACGACCTCGCCGGCGGCGATCGCCCCGAAGCGCACCTGCGGCGCGTCCTCGTGACCGGGCGCGGGGTCCGCCCAGTCGTTCAAGCGGGCCAGGTGCGAGGCGAGCTGGCTGATGCCGTGCGGTGCTTCCCACACCCGGGGGCGGGCTTTGAGCCCGTCGTCCTCGCTGGTCCCGCCGTGGTAGGCGTACACGTGTGACGCCATCACCACGTCGCCCAGCCTGGTGGCGTCCCACAGGGCGCCGGCGACCCCGACGAACAGCACGGCCACCGGCGAGAACTCCTGAATCGCGCGTTCGGCGATCACCGCGGCGGAATGGTTCCCCTTGCTCGCCAGACCGAGTGCGACACGGCACGACGTGCCCTGCACGGTTCCCACCTCGAACCGCGTACCACGCTCATGGCGGTGCACCTGCGGACTCGCCAGCCTCTGGCGCACGGCCTGGTACTCGAGATTGAGGGCGGTGAGAATCACCACCGGGCCTTTCGACATCTATTCCTCTTCCCCTCTCGTGTTCTCTTCCGTCGCGGACAGCGCGGGTCGGATCAGCGGCGGGAACAGCACGGTTTTCGGACCGGCCCGGTACAACCGTGCGGGCCGTCCTCCCGTGGTCCTGCGGTCCGCGCCGGCGGGGACGATGAATCCCTTCGCGGCTTGGACCTTCCGGTAGAAATTGCGGGTGTCGAGTTCGGTGCCCCAGACGGCCTCGTACACCTGTTGCAGCTCTGCGATGGTGAATTCCTCCCTGCAGAACGCCGTGGCCAGCGCCGAGAACTCGAGCTTTGTGCGCGCGTGTTCGATCCCGTCCGTAGCGATTCGACGGTGATCGAAGGCGAGTTCCACCTCGCCGGACAGGACGGCTTCCGCGGAAACCCACGCGGCATCGGTGGCATCCGTTCCCGCGACCGGGTCTGGCAGCCCCGGTGCGATCGCCAGGTGGGCCACGGAGACGACTCGGCCTCGCGGATCGCGGCCCGAGTCCCCGTACACGGCCAACTGTTCAAGGTGCACCCAGCCGACGGTCAGAGCCGTCTCCTCGCTCAGTTCGCGGTGGGCGGCATCCAGAATCTCCTCGCCATCGTGGTTCAGGAATCCTCCGGGCAGGGCGGGCATGCCCCGGAAGGGATCTTCGCCCCGCTCCACCAGAAGGACGTGCAGGCGGCTCTCCCGCAGCGTCAGGATCACAAGATCGACCGTCAGCAGTACAGGAGTTGGTGACCACACGTCATCTTGCATGTCCTGCAAGGTACTTCAGTTATTGTCACTTACACAAGAAGGGGGGCGATAGGGATTGCTGTGCCGCTCGACTCCGCAGCCGCGGCGCGTGCGGCGGGGCCGTACGGGTCGACCGGCTGGCACCGATCCCCACCAGTCCGTTCCGGTTTCGGGGTTCCCGCAGCCGGTGCTGCGATACTGCCCACATGGTGAACCGCCTGGCCGATGCCACCTCCCCGTACCTGTTGCAGCACGCCGACAGCCCTGTGGACTGGTGGGAGTGGGGGCCGGAGGCGTTCGCGGAGGCCGAGCGGCACAGGGTGCCGGTGCTGCTCGGCGTGGGGTACGCCGCCTGTCACTGGTGCCAGTAACTGAGCACAACCAGGTAGTCCTGACCCGGACTCTTACCAGAGGGTCGTCGCATGGATACGTGTGATGAGGCCCCGCTGCCGCTGTCCACGAGTCTGACACCACCGGTCGGCACTCTCGTAGTGGACTCCGTGCGGGACCGTGGCCCCATGCCCTGAGAGGCGGCAGGAAGGAGCTGTTGATGAGCGTCGCCGCGGTCATGCACACCGAGTTCCCCGCTGGGTACGTGGTCTTCTTCGGTATCGGCGGGAAGGCGGTCATGACCCCGCGGAGCGAAGAGGACTCCAGCACCATCAAGTCGATGCAGTACGACACGATCCTGTCGTTCGGGCGGCATGCGAAGACCGCATCCGATGTGTACATCGACTTCCCGGCTGACGAGAACTCGGCCCCCGATCTGGCGATCCTGCGGGAGGACGCGTAGCGGTAGGGCAAGCGCTACGGCTTCGAGGACGTGCTGCTGATCGCTGAGGTGGTGTCGCTCTCCTCCACGCGCAAGGACTACGACGACTGCACCGCGAAGTATGGCCCCTACGGCATCCCGGTTTACGTGGTGGTGGACCCGTATGCCGCGGAGGTCGTTGTCCACATCTGGCCCACCGGTGCCGGCTACATCGTGGCGCACACGCACAAGTACGGCTCAGGCAAACTGCCCATCGAGCTGACTGATGGGCGGACCTACACCTTCGACCCGGACGAGCTGCCCCAGCCCGACGCAGGCGTCCGCTGACCGGGGTGCCATACCCTCACTGCGACCGAAAGCGTTCGAGCCGCATCCCGGGCGCTGACCGTCCGATGTGGCCCTGGAGCACCTCCCCAGTGAGGGGCACGTGATCAACGAAGCCTGTCGGCCTTCGTTGTCGGAGTCGAGAAGGTCGACGAGTTGGTCAGAGCCGCGGGAACCGTTAGGGATTGCAATCCGACCGTGGCTATTTCTCGTCTAGTTGAGCCGCCAGGGCTTCCGGGTTTTGCGCCCAAGGGGCAGAACAGTGCTCCCGTTTTGTCAGTCGGCGACACCGAGGGTCAAAATCCTCGTAGAGGAAGTCAAGGGTGGCGCTGCTGCGAAGTGTGCAGGCCGATTTCTGATTTGTGAATATGCCGGCCTCATGGCCGGCGCGGCTGGGTCGTTTTCGAGGACGAAGCAGGCCAGTCGATGACGCCGCCGCGTTCGAGGAGCTGGGGCGCAAGGCTTGCACGCCGGTGGTCTGGGTGCGCTGCTGGGCCTTGGGCCAGGTGTCCATGGCCGGGCTGACCTGATACAAGTGGGGGAAGCGCTCCCGGACGTTCTACTCGATCCGCGAATACCGGGGCCGCAAGAGCGAAGCGAAGGGCATCGGCTGGCGCGATCTACGCGACCTGCTGGTCAGGGCGCACATCGAGCTCGGCGGCCCGATCGTGCTCGTGTGAGACAACCTGCCCATGCAGCTGGTCGAACCGATGAGACAGTTCAGCGCTGACCAGGCGAACCAGCTCACCGTCTTCCAACTCCCGAGTTCCCCCGGACTTGAACCCACAGGAGGGCGTCTGGTCGCTGGTCAAGCGCGACATCGGCAACCTCGCCGCAGCTAACCTCGGCCAGATCACCCGCGCCGTCAAGCGCAGACTCAAGCAGATCCAGTACCGTCCGGACCTGGTCGACGGCTGCTTGGCCGGCACCGGCCTGATTATGGACGGTCGACCGGCATCACGCTTTCAAGTTCAGTGGCACCTATGTGCGAAATATCATGGAAAGCAAAACTCCTCGATTTAACCTTAGGCGTTACATGATAGAATTTTCCTTGACCGACCTAGGTGTGAGGGACTGACATGGCAAAGCGTGTGCTCGACAAGGCCAAGCGAACTGGCCAGCACTTCACACCTACCGCCCTGGCCGACTTTCTTGCAGAGCGAGCAGTGAACTACCTTCCCAAGGGGCGCCCGCTGCGCGTCTTGGATCCCGCATGCGGGGATGGCGAACTGCTCATCGCTGCCCACTCAGCCCTCACTCAAAGGGGCCTTGCAGTCGGCGAGCTCGTTGGATGCGAGCTGGATCCTGAAGCTGCGGCCGTAACCGAGCTAAGGATCACCGGGGTTACCGGCGGCCGGGTGCACGTGGGTGATTTTCTGGCCATCGCCAAGGATGTGCATGGTTGTGGATCATTCGATCTGATTATCACCAATCCGCCATATGTCCGCACTCAGGTCCTAGGGGCAGGGCTGAGCAATGAGCTGGCGCAGCGCTTCGGCTTGGGGGGTAGAGTTGATCTGACTCACGCTTTTGTTGCGATGTCGGAAGAACTCTTGGCCCCCCAGGGCGTTCTGGCTTTGCTCTGCTCCAACAGGTTCCTGAGTACTAAGGCAGGCGACAATGTGCGCCAAGTACTCGATGCGAGCTTTGCTTGCCGAGAGGTCTACGATCTCGGTGATACCAAACTCTTCAAGGCCGCCGTCTTGCCTGCCATCGTGATCGCAGTCAATGAATCAAATCTGGCAGAAAAGGAACGAAAGGCCTCTCCCTTCACTCGGGTGTACGAGTCCCCCGAGATCCAGGATTCCGTGGAAGTAGAGTCGCTTTTCGAAGCACTTGCGAGCACGGAGTCGCGAGCGATCACCGTGGAGGGGAAGTCATATCTTGTAGAGGTCGGAGAGCTTGTAGCTGGCGACCCTGGAGCTCCGTGGTCCTTGCGGACGAAGGAGAGCGAGAAATGGCTCGAATGGCTACGGAAGGGGACCTGGAAGACTTTTGGCGAACTGGCCAAAACGCGAGTTGGGATTAAGACGACTGCGGATTCAGTCTTTATCAGAGAAGACTGGGATGGACTGCCGGAAGAAGTTCGGCCCGAGGATCATCTTCTTTTCCAGCTTCTCACCCATGAAAATGTCCAATCATGGTGCGTGTCCGAAGCTTCTTCCACCCGAGTCCTTTACCCCTATGACATGGAAAAGGAGAAGCGCACGCTCCTGCACAACTCAGGGTATCCGCGTGCCATGGCTTACTTTCTGCAGCATGAGGCTCGACTGAAGGGCCGGAAGTACGTGATTGAAGGTGGGCGCCAGTGGTACGAAATTTGGGTTCCCCAAAGGCCCGCCCGATGGAGTGCGCCGAAGATCGTCTTTCCAGATATTAGCGAAGGCGCTAGATTTGCCATTGACAATTCAGGAGCAATCGTCAATGGTGACTGCTACTGGATCAGCGTTGCTGATTTGCCAAATGAGGATATCGCCTATCTGATGCTCGCGGTCGCAAATTCCAAGATTGGTTTGCGCTTCTACGACACCGTTTGCGGAAACAAGCTCTACTCTGGCCGACGCCGTTGGATCACGCAGTATGTCGAACGGTTTCCAATCCCGGATCCGAGCAGCCCCGGCGCCCTGCGGGCAGTTAGCATTGCGCGAGAACTCTCTGAAAAGAAGATCGTCAAAGAAGCGCGGGAAGTTGCCATAGGAGAGCTTGAAAGCGCACTCGAAGAGGCTTTCACGTTCCTGCCTGAAATGGCGCAGCCCTTGATGTCGCTGCCTGGCGAGGGAATTGCGCAGTCGATCCTGTTCTAAAGCCCGACTGCGCGCCGGGCGGAGCCTGTCATGTGGCGCGCTATACGGCCACAAAGAAGGTCGAGGGTAGATGAATCTGCAACTTCCGGTTCTGCACATTGCCCTCAAAACGCTGAAACGCTGAGAAGAAGTCTCGCCCGGTAGCCACAACTACCCGTTCAACGAGAATTTTTGACCCAGCGCCCCTCTTGGCGTATACAACTGCATACCTTGTGTCGCAATGCCGAATTTTTGTACCGAGCCCTAGGGCAAGGTTGGTGCTATCTGGTGAGACAAGGCCGAGATCCACAGTTGGCGACAATTGCAGCTTGACTTCCAGCCCTTGGCAGAGGATATCTGGAAACTGGCCGGCATCTGCATAACCGGATAGCTCCAAAATTTGGCAGACTCGCTGCTGCAGAAAAATCCCCCGCAGCCGTTCCTGATCTATGCCAGGATCTTCAAATTCGTACCCTTCGAGCCGCCGTAGGCGCTCGAAGAGAGCATCAATCTTGAGCACTCGACCAGCGAGCGGAGGATCCACTGGGGAAACGTTCCAACGGAGCTCGGCCGGAAGGTCGTCAATCGGCCGCAGCAGCGATGCGAAGTTATCCGTATCGTTCCTGCTCACGAGCACCGAGCCCGCATTGGCGAGCCTCAATTTAGCCTGATACTTGGACGTGAGGGTACCGGTAGTATCCAGAAGGGCCAGCTCCTGGCCGGAGATAACTCGGACACCTACGATCTTGTCCTCAATGTCGAGGCGAATCAGCGCATAGCGGCGGTCCGGGTCAATTTCTTCGTTCCAGATTTGCAAATTATTTGCTTTTTGGACGTAGATGTCCAGATTTGCAGCAGGAAAACGCGGCTGGGTCTTTCGAAAGGACCTCGGAATCTCAAACCCGAGGGCCTTGCAAACCAGCTCTTTCGCTCGCTTCGAGCGAGTCCTCAAGGGCAGCCCGGCAAGCGACTCTCCTGAGAGCTCCGATGTCAGTCTCCGCTGCAGCACGGAATTTGGGTAGAAGTACGGCGAGGGTGGTTCATGCTGATCTTCGTAAATCCCAGCTCCTCTCTGGGCGATTGCTGCGGCAATTTCGTCGCCAACTGGATCCGTGTCCTCGGCCAAGGTCACAATTCCCTCAAGAGTTCGCTGAGATCAACGTTTTGGGCGTGCGCGATACGAAGGAGACTCAGGATGGTCAGGTTTCGCTCACCGCGCTCAATTGCGCTGTAGTACGTCCGATGCACGCCTGCGCGCTCGGCCATTTGCTCTTGTGACAGGGCGAGGCTCACGCGCTGCTCTCGAATCCGCTTGCCGAGTGCGGTGAGGGTCTCATGTTGATCTTGTGTCACATGCGCATCTTGGAGCACTGCCGCCTATGAGTCGACAGACGATGAGTAGCATCCGCCTGTGCGACGGTGATTCACGCGCATATTGAGCCCGTCGCAAGCCAGTTGGTAAAGCGTTTCAGGGTTCGCACACGCGAGCGCGTTCGGTCGATCCGCCGAGCTGCGTTCAGCTCGGCGAGCAGTGTCCGGTGGACTGGCCCTGGGGAGCACTCCGGCCACGGTGGGAGTGTCGGCTCGATCAGCACCTCAGCGGTTGCAGCTGCACGCGCACAGGGCAGGGGGTGCATGTAAAGGTTCGAGAACGGTGTGTGACCCTTGCCGATATGTCGATGCTTGATCATGCCAGAGAGGTCTACACCGTCGAGCTGGTCGACGGCGTCGCCAATGGACACCCGCTATGACAAGACTCCCGGCAGCTACCTCGCCGGACTCCACCTGCGTGTCTCGGCGTCGGGTGAAATCTGGTTCTGGATCACTTTCCGGGCTCTGTCGCTGATTGAGGGGTCTTGGCTGGTTGGTCATGGTGATAGGAGGATGCGGCGGCGTAGGAGGTCGAAGTTGGCCCGGCCGTACATCTGCCTCTTCAGGAGCTTGATCCTGGTCACGTTGCCCTCGACTGCTCCCGAGGTGAGCGTGGTGTTCAGGGCTGCGAGAACGGCTGCGTGGTCGCGTCGAATGCCGCCGGCCAGGGTGCGGAGTTCTGGTTGTCCGTCGAGGCGGACGTCGGCGAGCCAGACGTCGAGGGCCAGGTGCTCGCTGCGGCGTTCGCGGACCATGGTGGCCAAACGCCGGGCGTACTGGGTGGTCGTGGCCAGAGCCGGGTTGCGTTCGCACAGCTCGTCGAGGCACTTGCGTTCGGTGTCGTCGAGCCGCTCGGGTCGGCGCATGATCCAGTCGGTGACGCGGCGGACGGTCAGGTGGGGCAGCGGGGCCTGTACCGGGATCGCTCCGGTTCGGTAGAGCCGCAGATGGCGCTGAACGGTGTTGACGTCACCGCGGTAGCCCAGTTGCCGGATCTCGCGGGTGAGTGCGGAGGCGTTGGTGCAGCCTTCCATCCACCGGTGGTGCAAGTAGCGCCGGTAGTCGTCGATCACGCTGGGGCGGTGGGTCGCCGCGACGAGGAGTTGCTCCACATCGGCGGCTCGGGCGAAGCGCAGGACGGTGCCGCGGCTGAGGTGAAGTTCACGGGCGATGGCACGCAGGCTGTAGCCGCGCTCGATGCGTTCGTGGATCTGCTGGTGACGCTCGCGCGTGCGGGCGACCAGGGGACGCGGCCGGCCGTGGACGTCCAGCTCGTTCGAGCCGGCTGCTCCGGAACGGGGCATGTCATCCTGCTCTTCTCCGAGGGCGAGGGGTTCGCGCAGGTCGGCGCGGTGGCGGCCGACGACGCGCTCGACGGCCTCGGCGAGGTTGTGCAGCAAATGCCAGGCGTCGGCGACCTGTTGGGCCTGCGGCGCGCCTGTTCGGGCACCGTCGCGGAAGGATCCGGCGCGGTCGCGGCAGATCGTCCGTACTTCGGGGTGGTCGCGCAGCCAGGTGGCGAAGGTGTTCGCGGTGCGATCGGCCAGGACGTCGATCGGGCGGTGGGTGTCCATGTCCACGAGGAC